>JAVJVK010000018.1 GCA_040221175.1 Phycisphaerales bacterium | reverse complement strand
ACCAGGCGGCGCTGTCGGTGGGCATCAGCCTCAACTTCATCTGGGTGATGGTCTGGTCGCTGGCGGGCTTCGTCGCGCTTGTCGCGGGGATCATGTGGGGCACCAAGTCGGGCGTGCAGTTCTCGCTGTCGCTGATTGCGTTGAAGGCGCTGCCGGTGCTGATGCTGGGTGGGTTCACCTCGATCCCCGGCGCCATCGTCGGCGGGCTGGTGATCGGCGTGGGCGAGAAGCTGTTCGAGTTCGCCATCGGCGCGCCCTACCTGGGCGGGGCGACGGAGATCTGGTTCGCCTACGTGCTGGCGCTTCTGTTCCTCGTGTTCCGGCCGCAGGGCCTGTTCGGCGAGAAGATCATCGAGAGGGTGTGAGGCGGTCATGACCCACAAGTCGCGCATCAGCGTTGTCTGCATCGACTGCAAGACCGACGACCTTTCGGAGGCCACGGCCTTCTGGTCGGCGATGCTGGGCAAGGAGGGCCGGATCGACGAGCGGGGCAAGTACACCCAGTTCGACGGGCACAAAGGCCA
>JAVJVK010000017.1 GCA_040221175.1 Phycisphaerales bacterium | reverse complement strand
TAGGCGATGTCGACCAGCAGGTTGACGCCGATATAGATGAAAGCGCTGAGCATGATGAAGGCCTGAACCACGGCATAGTCCTGACGAAGGATCCCGTCGATCACGAGCGTACCGACGCCGGGCCAGACGAAGATGCGCTCCACCAGCACGCTGCCGCCCAGAAGCTGGGCGAGGATCAGCCCCCCGGCGGTCAATGTGGGCAGGAACGCGTTGGGCAGAATGTGCCGGAAGTGCACCGACAGGGGTGCGACACCCTTGCTGTGCAGAACCGTCACGAAAGGCTCGTGCGTCACGTCGAGCAGATTGGCGCGCAACAGCCTGATCAGAAATCCCATCGGCGCGAGCGCAAGGGCGAAGGCGGGAAGCGCCAGGTGACGCAGCGCCGTCCAGAAGCCGCCCACGTCGCCGGCAAGCAGATAGTCGAGCGTGTAGAA
>JAVJVK010000016.1 GCA_040221175.1 Phycisphaerales bacterium | reverse complement strand
CACCGTCGAGCGGGTGTCGAGATCGGCGCGGGTGAGGTCATCGCGATCGAACCGGATGACGTACTGGCCGCGCTCCTCATCGGTGAAGAGCGCCCGGCGCAGGGCGCCCTCAGTGGCCCTCAGCCACGGTTCAAGCGTGTAGCTCAGGAACTCCCGGCCCTGCTGTTCCCCGTTGCTCCACGTGGCACGTTCCAGGTCGAACAACATGGGCGGCGGCACGCGGAAACACCGGGCGATTTCGAGGATCTGGAACTTGCGGTTTTCAAGAAACTGGGCGTCGGTCGAGCTGAAGGTGAATGGCTCGAACTCGGTGCCATCGTACAAGATGGCCGTTTGCCCTTGCGCATCGTTGCCCTCGTGGGTCGCTCGCCAGGCCGCGCGCGCTTTCTTCACGGACTCCTCTCCCATTTCCTTCGGGAACTTCAGTGCGCCCGAAGGGCGGGCCCCGCGCCCAAACAGCTTCGCTGCATGCAGGTCGAGGGCGATGGCCGTGCCGATGGCCTCGCGGGCCAGCGACAGCGGCGCGCGTCCGAACGGGCTGCGAAGGTGCACCACGTTCGTGGCGGGCACAGGGCGCGCGTCGATCCTGTAGGTCGGCTCGCCAGTCGTG